>NZ_JAALCQ010000029.1:0-321 GCF_011065555.1 Rubrivivax sp. JA1026 | reverse complement strand
CACCGCCTGCGCCTGGCTGGCTTCGGGCACGCCGATGCCCACGGCCAGTTCACGCGCCTGAGCCTCGGTCAGGCCCACGAGCGGGTCGACGAAGACCTTCAGGATCTTCTCCGGCGTGGCGTGCGCCACTTCCTCGATGTCCATGCCACCTTCGGACGACGCCATCAGCGCCACCTTCTGCGTCGCGCGGTCGGTCAGCGCGGCGACGTAGTACTCCTTCCGGATGTCGGCGCCTTCCTCGACCAGCAGCCGGCGCACCTTCTGGCCTGCGGGGCCGGTCTGGTGGGTGACGAGCTGCATGCCCAGGATCTGCGAGGCCAA
>NZ_JAALCQ010000028.1:0-355 GCF_011065555.1 Rubrivivax sp. JA1026 | reverse complement strand
TGCGCTGGAGGAACTCAAGGTCATGGGCGCCAAGTACGGCTTCGACCTCGGCCGCCCGGCGCAGAACGCGCGTGAAGCGGTGCAGTGGACGTATCTGGCCTACCTGGCCGCGGTGAAGGAGCAGAACGGCGCCGCGATGTCGCTGGGCCGTGTCTCCAGCTTCCTGGACATCTACATCCAGCGCGACCTCGACGCCGGCCTCATCGACGAAGCCCGCGCCCAGGAGTTCATCGACGACCTCGTCGTCAAGCTGCGCATCGTGCGTTTCCTGCGCACGCCCGAATACGACCAGCTGTTCTCCGGCGACCCGACCTGGGTGACGGAGGCCATCGGCGGCGTCGGCGAAGACGGCCGC
>NZ_JAALCQ010000027.1:0-355 GCF_011065555.1 Rubrivivax sp. JA1026 | reverse complement strand
ACGGCCGTCTTCGCCGACGCCGCCGATGGCTTCGGTCACCCAGGTCGGGTCGCCGGAGAACAGCTGGTCGTATTCGGGGGTGCGCAGGAAACGCACGATGCGCAGCTTGACGACGAGGTCGTCGATGAACTCCTGGGCGCGGGCTTCGTCGATGAGGCCGGCGTCGAGGTCGCGCTGGATGTAGATGTCCAGGAAGCTGGAGACGCGGCCCAGCGACATCGCGGCGCCGTTCTGCTCCTTCACCGCAGCCAGGTAGGCCAGATACGTCCACTGCACCGCTTCACGCGCGTTCTGCGCCGGCCGTCCCAGGTCGAAGCCGTACTTGGCGCCCATGACCTTGAGTTCCTCCAGCGCG
>NZ_JAALCQ010000026.1:0-368 GCF_011065555.1 Rubrivivax sp. JA1026 | reverse complement strand
CGGCCCTGCTCGGAGAGCTCCTCGCGCAGGCGCAGCACGTCTTCGCTGAAGTCGCGGCTGTCCAGGTCCTTGTATTCCTGCTGCTTGAACTTGCGCAGCGCGTCGACGCCGTACAGCGCCACGCGGCGGTAGTCGCCGATGATGCGCCCGCGCCCGTAGGCGTCGGGCAGGCCGGTCAGGATGGCCGACTTGCGCGCCTTGGAGATCTCGGTCGAATAGACGTCGAAGACGCCCTGGTTGTGGCTCTTGCGGTACTTGGTCCAGATCTCGTCGACCGTCGGGTCGCTCTCGAAGCCGTAGGCCTTCAGGCCCGACTGCACCATGCGCAGACCGCCGTTGGGCATGATCGCGCGCTTGAGCGGGGCGTC
>NZ_JAALCQ010000025.1:0-593 GCF_011065555.1 Rubrivivax sp. JA1026 | reverse complement strand
CCGCTGGTCACCAAGAACAGCTTCCGCTTCCTGCAGACGCTCAACAACCTGGGCCCGGCGCCCGAGCCCAACCTGACCGTGCTGTGGTCGGAGCAGCTGCCGCAGGGCTTCAAGGACTTCTGCGCCAAGACCTCCATCGACACCTGCTCGGTGCAGTACGAGAACGACGACCTGATGCGTCCGTACTGGGGCGACGACTACGGCATCGCCTGCTGCGTGTCGGCGATGCGCATCGGCAAGCAGATGCAGTTCTTCGGCGCGCGCGCCAACCTGGCCAAGGCGCTGCTGTACGCGATCAACGGCGGCCGTGACGAAGTCAGCGGCGAGCAGGTCGGCCCGGTCACCGAGCCGATCACCGGCGAGCTGCTCGACTACGACGAGGTCGTCGCCAAGTTCGTGCCGACGATGGAGTGGCTGTCGGGCGTCTACATGAAGTCGCTCAACGCGATCCACTTCATGCACGACAAGTACGCCTACGAGCGCATCGAGATGGCGCTGCACGACCGCGACATCCTGCGCACGATGGCCTGCGGCATCGCCGGGCTGTCGGTGGTCGCGGACTCGCTGTCGGCGATGCGCCACGCCAAGGTGCA
>NZ_JAALCQ010000024.1:0-738 GCF_011065555.1 Rubrivivax sp. JA1026 | reverse complement strand
GACGTGACGGCGGGCGACCGCAGCAAGGTCTACGGCGCGGCCGACCCGACGCTGGGTTACACGGTGGATGCCGCCGACCTGAAGTACGCCGACACGGCGGCGGTGGTCAGCGGGGTCTCGTTGAACACGGCCACCGGCGCGGCGGCGACGGCGGGCACGCATGTCATCGCGGCCAGCGGCGGCACGGCGTCCAACTACGACATCGTGCTGCACGACGGCACGCTGACGGTGGCCAAGGCGCAGCTGGCGGTGACGGCCAACGACGCGAACAAGGTCTACGGCGCGGCCGACCCGACGCTGGGCTACAGCGTCGATGCGAGCGGGCTGAAGTACGCCGACACGGCGGCGGTGGTCAGCGGGGTTTCGCTGGCGACGGCCACCGGCGCGGCGGCGACGGCCGGCACGCACGTCATCACCGCCGGCGGCGGCAGCGCGTCGAACTACGAGCTGCAGTACGTCGACGGCACGCTGACGGTGGCCAAGGCACAGCTGGAGGTGACGGCCAACGACGCGAACAAGGTCTACGGCGCGGCCGATCCGACGCTGGGCTACACGGTGGACGCCGCCGACCTGAAGTACGCCGACACGGCGGCGGTGGTCAGCGGGGTCTCGCTGAACACGGCCACCGGCGCGGCGGCGACGGCGGGCACGCATGTCATCGCGGCCAGCGGCGGCACGGCGTCCAACTACGACATCGTGCTGCACGACGGCACGCTGACGGTGGCCAAGGCGCAGCTG
>NZ_JAALCQ010000023.1:0-748 GCF_011065555.1 Rubrivivax sp. JA1026 | reverse complement strand
GGCCGTTGGCGTAGTCGCGGCACATGCGGGTGTGGAACTGGCCCGTCTTGCCGGTGATGCCCTGCGTGATGACGCGGGTGTCCTTGTTGATCAGGATGCTCATGCGGGTGCTCTCGGCGGGTTACTTGACGGCGGCGACGATGGCGGTCGCGGCTTCGGCCATCGTGTCGGCGGCGATGATCGGCAGGCCCGAGTCGGCCAGCATCTTCTTGCCCAGGTCCTCGTTGGTGCCCTTCATGCGCACCACCAGCGGCACCTGCAGGTTCACCGCCTTGCACGCGGCGATGACGCCTTCGGCGATGGTGTCGCACTTCATGATGCCGCCGAAGATGTTGACGAGGATGCCTTTCACCTCGGGGTTCTTCAGCATGATCTTGAAGGCCTCGGTGACCTTCTCGGCACTCGCGCCGCCGCCGACGTCCAGGAAGTTCGCCGGCTCGCCGCCGAAGAGCTTGATGGTGTCCATCGTCGCCATCGCCAGGCCCGCGCCGTTGACCAGACAGCCGATGTTGCCGTCCAGGCTGATGTAGCTGAGGTCGAACTTGCTGGCCTCGACCTCGGCCGGGTCCTCTTCGTCCAGATCCCGGTAGGCGACGATCTCCGGATGGCGGAACAGCGCGTTGGCGTCGAAGTTGAACTTGGCGTCCAGCGCCTTGATGCCGCCGTGGCCTTCGAGGATCAGCGGGTTGATCTCGGCGAGGCTGGCGTCGCTGGCCATGTAGCAGGCGTAGAGCTTCTGGAACACGTC
>NZ_JAALCQ010000022.1:0-750 GCF_011065555.1 Rubrivivax sp. JA1026 | reverse complement strand
GGTCGACTGTGGCTCAGGCGCACTCCCAGGCGGATCAGCCACACGCCCAAGCCCGTGAGCGCACCCACGGTCGGTGCGCCCCAGGGCGGGCCGTTGTCGGCATTGATGCGCTCGGGCAGGCCGTAGCGCCGGAAAGCATCTTCCAGGGCCTGCTGCACCGGTTCGCGTCGCTCACCGGCCAGAGCCTGCAGCACGAGGCTGAAGCGCGAGTGATCGTCCAGCACGGTCAGCGAATGGCAGCGCTGCGTGTCGGTGGCAAAGTGGCCCTTGAAGTCGATCTGCCACAGCGCATTGGGCGCCTCATGCTCGAAGCGCTGCCACGCGGTTGCAGCCGCGCTCGCGCCGGGGCTGATCAAGCCGTGGCGCTTGAGCACCGAGTTGACCGTGCTCGCCGCGATGCGCACACCTGCGTCGCGAGCCAGGACATGGGCGATCTTGCGGCCACCCCACGCCGGGTGCTCGCCTCGAACGGCCAACACCTGGTCCTGCAGTTCCTGCGCTGTGCGAGATGGCGAATGGCATGGGCGACGGGATCGGTCCTCCAAGTCCTCGCGGCTGAGCCACTTGTAGCCCGTCTTGCGGCTGATCCCGAACCGGCGACACAGCTCACTGACGTTCGCATCCGCTTGGCGGGCCAGACCGACGAACTCCTGTCTCTGATCCTTCACGGTGACTGCGCTCCACGGCAACTTCGTTCTCCGCTGGCTAGGCAGGAAAAAGTGTCACCTATGTCCTCGCACACCTGTCACC
>NZ_JAALCQ010000021.1:0-1162 GCF_011065555.1 Rubrivivax sp. JA1026 | reverse complement strand
CAGCCCGGCCTCGCGGAACAGCGAACGCGTTCGCTCGGCCAGCTCTTCGGACGGCGGCGCCACGCCGGCCAGGCGGTAGTTCAGCTCACGCTCGTGCCACTTGTGCTCGCCCATCTGGTGGAACGGCAGCACGTCCACCCGCTGCACGTTGCCCAGCTTCGCGGCGAAGGCGGCCAGCGCGCGGATCTCGCGTTCCTGGTCGGTCCAGCCGGGCACCAGCACGTAGCGCAGGATGATCGGCTTGCCCGCCGCGGCCAGCCGGCGCGCGAAGTCCAGCGTCGGTTTGAGCTCGGCGCCGGTGAGCCGCTGGTAGGTCTTCTCGCTGAAGGCCTTGATGTCCAGCAGCACCAGGTCCAGGTCGGCCATCATCTCGTCGTCGACCTTGGCGCCCAGGAAGCCCGAGGTGTCCAGCGCGGTGTGCAGGCCCATCGCCTTGCAGCCGCGCAAGAGCGCCTTGACGAAACGCGGCTGCGTCAGCGGCTCGCCGCCGCTGAGTGTCACGCCCCCGTGCGCCTGGATGAAGCCGCGGTAGCGGCCGATGTCCGTCAGGATCTCGGCGACGCTGGTGAGCGTGCCGTCGTGACGATGCCAGGTGTCGGGGTTGTGGCAGTACGCGCAGCGCAGCGGGCAGCCCGAGAGGAACAGCACGTAGCGGATCCCCGGGCCGTCCACCGTCCCGCAGGTCTCGGTCGAGTGGACCCAACCTTCGGTGACGGCGGCGGCCGGCGCCGCGCCGGGCGCGTGCACCGGCCGCGTGCCGCCGCACGGGGCGGCGACCGCGACGCTTTTGACGTCAGTGGCAGGCATGGAAGGTACGGCTGATGACATCGAGCTGCTGCTCGCGCGTCAGCTTGATGAAGTTCACCGCGTAACCCGACACCCGGATCGTCAGCTGCGGGTACAGCTCCGGGTGCTCCATCGCGTGCAGCAGCGTCGCACGGTCGAAGACGTTGACGTTGACGTGGTGCCCGCCGGAGCCGAAGTAGCCGTCGATCAGGTTCACCAGGTTGTCCACGCGCTGGCCTTCGTCCGGGCCCAGCGCGCTGGGCACGATCGTGAAGGTGTAGGAGATGCCGTCCTGCGAGCAGCTGTACGGCAGCTTGGCCACCGAGGCCATCGAGGCCACCGCGCCCTTGTAGTCGCGGCCGTGCATCGGGTTGGC
>NZ_JAALCQ010000020.1:0-1266 GCF_011065555.1 Rubrivivax sp. JA1026 | reverse complement strand
GAGGACGTCAGTGAGGTTCTCCCCCGAGGTCGTCGAGCGTGCCGTGCGCATGGTGTTCGAGGCCGAGGGCCAGCACGAGTCGCAATGGGCGGCCATCGAGTCCATCGCGGCCAAGATTGGCTGCACGTCGGAGACGCTGCGGCGCTGGGTGCGGCAGGCCGAGCGCGACCAGGGGCTCAAGCCCGGGCCGACAACCGAGGAGCAGCAGCGCATCAAGGACCTCGAACGCGAGGTACGCGAACTGCGCAAGGCCAACGAGATCCTGAAGCTGGCGAGCGCGTTTTTCGCCCAGGCGGAGCTCGACCGCCGCTTCAAGTCCTGATGGGCTTCGTCGAAGAACACCGCGCTCGATTCGGGGTCGAGCCGATCTGCCGCGCGCTGCAGGTCACCCCGTCGTCGATGTGGCGCGAGCTGGCGCGCCGGCGAGATCCGCAACTGCGGCCAGCGCGCCAGAGGCTGGACGCTGCTTTGGTGCCCGAGATCGAACGCGTCTGGACGGGCAACCTGCGCGTGTACGGGGTGCGCAAGGTCTGGAAGCAGTTGCACCGCGAAGGCCGTGCCGTGGCGCGTTGCACCGTCGCACGGCTGATGCGGGCCAACGGCTGGCGCGGCGCGATGCGCGGCAAGCGAGTGCGCACGACGGTGCCTGACGCCAAGGCGGCGTGCCCGCTGGACCGCGTCAACCGCGAGTTCCGCGCCGAGCGGCCCAACCAGCTGTGGGTGAGCGACTTCACCTACGTCTCGACCTGGCAGGGCCACGTCTACGTCGCTTTCGTCGTCGATGTCTTCGCGCGACGCATCGTCGGCTGGCGCGCCAGCGGTTCGATGACCACCGACTTCGTGCTCGACGCGCTGGAGCAGGCGCTGTACGCGCGCCAGCCCGAGCGCGACGGCTCGCTGGTGCATCACTCGGACCGCGGCTCGCAATACGTGTCCATTCGGTACACCGACCGCCTGGCCGAAGCCCGCATCGAGCCGTCCGTCGGCTCCAAGGGCGACAGCTACGACAACGTGCTGGCCGAGACGATCAACGGGCTGTACAAGGCCGAGCTGATCCACCGGCGTGCACCCTGGAAGACCCGCGAGGCCGTCGAGTTGGCCACCCTCGAATGGGTCTCGTGGTTCAACCATCACCGCCTGCTCGAACCCATCGGCTACATCCCGCCAGCCGAGGCCGAGGCAAACTACTACCGGCAACTCGCCCAGCGTCAGGCCATCGCCGCCTGACTCACTCCAACTGGCCTCCGAGATTGCCGGGGCGGTTCA